>NZ_CP012600.1:0-89 GCF_001278705.1 Bacillus gobiensis | reverse complement strand
GCGATCTTGTACCGTTATGCGCGATCTTGTACCGTTATGCGCGATCTTTCCGATTTATGAGCGATCTTGTACCGTTATGCGCGATCTTG